>NZ_CP173255.1:0-2500 GCF_044881195.1 Sphingomonas sp. MMS24-J45
CCATTTGCGCGTGCGATCGACGGCGGGGAGTGTTCGGTAGTGTGGAGCTTCCTTGCGAGCGTTAGCCACAAAAAAACCGCCTCGGGATATCCTGAGACGGTTTGGTATTGTGTTGGTTGGTTGCGGGGACAGGATTTGAACCTGTGACCTTCAGGTTATGAGCCTGACGAGCTACCGGGCTGCTCCACCCCGCGCCAACGGAGCCTGGGAGAGACGCAAACGCCTCCGACGAAGCGGAGGCGTACGACCCTCACGGGCAAACAAGGGAATGGGTTCCAGGAGAGCCGAACATTGACGGTTCACCGGCTGCAATGCCTGGCGACGACCTACTCTTCCAGCACTTAAGTGCTAGTACCATCGGCGCAGTCTGGTTTCACGGCCGAGTTCGGGATGGGATCGGGTGGGGCACAGACGCTATAGCCACCAAGCAATGAAGCCGGTGAACAGTCAAAATTCGGTTCAAAATCGATGCACGTTTACCAGTGTAGTGATAGTTTTATCAGGCGTTGCAACTCAATCATCCGACGCATCGTCTGATCAATGCTGGTTACCCAGGATTGTCATTGATGGTGGGACTCTCAAGCGCGAATAGAGCAATTAGTATCGGTTAGCTCCATGGATTACTCCACTTCTACATCCGATCTATCAACGTCATGGTCTCTGACGGCTCTATGAAATCTTATCTCGAGGGAGGCTTCCCGCTTAGATGCTTTCAGCGGTTATCCCGTCCATACATAGCTACCCTGCTGCGCTCTTGGCAGAACGACAGGTACACCAGAGGTATGTTCAACCCGGTCCTCTCGTACTAGGGTCAACTCCTCTCAAATTTCGACGCCCACGGCAGATAGGGACCAAACTGTCTCGCGACGTTCTGAACCCAGCTCACGTACCACTTTAATTGGCGAACAGCCAAACCCTTGGGACCTGCTCCAGCCCCAGGATGTGATGAGCCGACATCGAGGTGCCAAACAACCCCGTCGATATGAGCTCTTGGGGGTTATCAGCCTGTTATCCCCGGCGTACCTTTTATCCGTTGAGCGATGGCCCTTCCACGAGGGACCACCGGATCACTATGACCGACTTTCGTCTCTGCTCGACTTGTCAGTCTCGCAGTCAGGCGGGCTTATGCCATTGCACTCTAACAGACGGTTTCCAACCGTCCTGAGCCCACCATTGCGCGCCTCCGTTACTCTTTAGGAGGCGACCGCCCCAGTCAAACTACCCGCCACAGAGGGTCCCTCACCCGGTTTCACGGGTGCAGGTTAGACATCAGAAAACAACAGGGTGGTATTTCACCTATGGCTCCACACCGGCTGGCGCCAATGCTTCAAAGCCTCCCACCTATGCTACACAGTTCTTTCCTAATGCCACTCTGAAGCTGCAGTAAAGGTGCACGGGGTCTTTCCGTCTAACCGCGGGAACCCCGCATCTTCACGGGGAATTCAATTTCGCTGAGCATGTCCTGGAGACAGTGGGGAAGTCGTTACGCCATTCGTGCAGGTCGGAACTTACCCGACAAGGAATTTCGCTACCTTAGGACCGTTATAGTTACGGCCGCCGTTTACCTGGGCTTCATTTCAGAGCTTGCACCCCTCCACTTAACCTTCAGGCACCGGGCAGGCGTCAGGCCCTATACGTCGTCTTGAAGCCGACTTAGCAGAGCCCTGTGTTTTTGCTAAACAGTCGCTACCCCCTGGCCTGTGCCCCCCATGAGTGCTTGCGCATACATGGGGCCTCCTTCTTCCGAAGGTACGGAGGCAATTTGCCGAGTTCCTTCAGGACACTTCTCTCAAGCGCCTTGGTATACTCTACCAGACCACCTGTGTCGGTTTCGGGTACGGTCTATACGGTGGGGCTATTTCCTGGGACCTCTTCGAAGCCCTTCCAATCCAATAAGGAAGAACAACACACGAGATCCGTCACACACCACCAGGCCCACGAATATTAACGTGGTTCCCATCGACTACCCCCTTCGGGCTCGTCTTAGGGGCCGGCTCACCCTGCGCGGATTAGCCTTGCGCAGGAACCCTTGGTCTTTCGGCGAAAGGGCATCTCACCCTTTTTATCGCTACTCATGTCTGCATTCGCACTTCCGATACCTCCACGACCCATTACCAGATCGCTTCACAGGCTTACGGAACGCTCCGCTACCGCGTGCTTGCGCACACCCTAAGCTTCGGTGCATCACTTTAGCCCCGTTACATCTTCGCCGCAGAACCTCTTATTTAGACCAGTGAGCTGTTACGCTTTCTTTAAAGGATGGCTGCTTCTAAGCCAACCTCCTGGTTGTTTTGGAAGTTCCACATGCTTTCCCACTTAGTGATGACTTGGGGACCTTAGCTGTAGGTCAGGGCTGTTTCCCTTTTGACGACGGACCTTAGCACCCGCCGTCTGTCTCCCGAGTAGTACTCATAGGTATTCGGAGTTTGGTTAGAGTTGGTAGGTCTCGCGACCCCCGCATCCATCCAGTGCTCTACCCCCTACGGTATTCGCTCGAGGC